>NZ_JAWHNU010000003.1:192785-205348 GCF_032582135.1 Pseudomonas syringae group sp. J309-1
ACTTCAGCCCTGAAGGGTTTAGATGACACCGCGCTGTCTCGCAAACATTGCGATCTGTAGGAGCTGCCGAAGGCTGCGATCGCGGTCTGCAAGGAGAAATGCTTCGCAGCCTTCGGCAGCTCCTACAGAAAATGCTTTCAATCCAGTAGTTCGCATGTTGTTTGATTAAAGCCGATTGACCAGGCTGACTGAGAGTAACCTCAGTTAATCCCCCACTTGTGCAGCGATCCAGTGTTACCCATCCCCATAAAGCCACAGCCTAGGTTTCTGCTTTTGGAGTTACGGTCATATTCACCCTGCAGGCCGTGTATTTGCGTTCAGCTGTATGGGTCCCTAAGTATTGCTGAACGATGTTCGTCAAGCGCTGAAAATAACCCGAGCTGATCATCCGTGCCATACACCGAGATCAACCCAGGATTAAAATTGAATAAGTGACTGCCGAGATCAGTAAGGCGATTGCTTGGTGGGCTCACCCTTTTTCGAACATGAAGGCGGATTCGTCATGCCCATGGTCAGAAGGTTGCCACCGTTAATAATGCAAACGAATTCTTTTTTGTCGTTGGTCTTGAAGTTGGCGTAGGTATTAGTGCCATCGGTACGACGATTGACGAGGGTCAAATCTTCTGGCGCATAACCCAAAGCGCCGGCGCCAATCGATTTGACCTTCTCGTCATCCAGTACGTTGGTTTTGCTGGCAATGACATTGCAGCCTGCCAGACTCGAAACAATAACAAACGACAGCGCGATTTTTTTGAACATAATGTTCCGTCTCCAAAGCGATAACGATAAAAACAGACGATACCCGCTGCCAGTCAGTTAAAAAATAGTACACATGTGCTATGGGAGGGAATAAAGCAATCAAGACGTGCCGAAGAACAGGCCGGGGATTCATGCATAAGAAATCATACGGTCGCACCCCGGCACACTATCAGCTGTTTAGTTATTCAGATCAGTTGGCAAGCCAAGAGTCCACAACATCTGCACCGTACTTGGCTTTCCACTCTTTAAGGGTGCGATGATTGCCCCCTTTCGTTTCAACAACCTCGCCGGTTTCAGGATTCTTGAACACCTTGATCACACGTGCTCTGCGGGTTTTGCGCTCGGCGACAGGCTTGTCAGCCTTGACACGGGGAGCTGCAGCATGGGGATCAAGCACCGCCACCACATTTTTCAGGCTGAATCCGTAATCAGCCAACAGGTTGCGCAATCTTGTTTCGAATTCGATCTCTTTCTTTAGCCCTTCATCGCCTTTCAGCGCATCCAGCTCTTTAAGCTGCTCGGCCAATTTTCTTTCCAGCAAACGAAACTCTGCAAGCTTGGACATTTATAACTCCGTCACGTATTGGAGGTTGAATTGGGCGGGCAAACCGAGGAAAGCCGGTTCACTCGCGGTATAGCGTTAAGCTCTGTGGCAACCGGTTGTACTCAGCCGGGTTTCCTACTGGCTTTTTAAACGAACGGCACTTACCTGGCTGAGCATACTTTCCTTGCTGAACACGAAAGTCATCATCACGGAACTGGCATCAGGGTCGACCATAGCCCGCCCCCGATTATCCCGAACCACAACTCTGTCGGGCAGATTCTCGACAATCGTCCACGTACTGGACGGCGTAAATGCCTGGATGAGCGCCGCCTTGTGGGTATTCAGCGGAAAATATCGCGTGACCACATCGCTGACATCGATTTGCTCAAACCCGACCGGTTTTCTCGACGCGTAAATCTCGTCAAACATGGCGTTCAGGTTTGCCTGCCGATCCCCCGAACTGGCACTCCACTCAGGACTGACTTCGGCACAATCCTGGCTACCGGATTTGCACGTCGCAATCGGGTTCGGTTTACCACAATCCATGGATCGCGCCAGAGCATGCTGCGAGGAGAAAGCCAACAAAATAACTGCAACCGCGGGGTACTTCATTAAGAGGATCCTTGGTAATTCTTGACCTGATATTTACCGGAACATTGTTGACCAGGATTTACAGACAGCCCTCTTCCCGATAATTGCCGTCAACATAAGCCAGCGTATCGCCCGGCCCAGGCTGCCAGCGGACCCTGGCAGTCACTCTGCAAGGTATCCATCCCTCGCGTCGTACAGCACCGTAATAACCTGCACTCTCAAACCACGTGGGCTTGAAGCCTTCCTTGTTGAGTTCGCGAATGAAATCACCCGCAGGCATACCCAGAGGAAAACGGGCGCGCAGACGACTGTCAAACTCCGCAGACGCGCCGTTCCATGAAGTGGGTAATCCATCAGTCAGAAAAGATGGCGAACGCACCGAGTCCCACATCAGAACGATGAAAACTCCAATGACGACCCCTGAACCGTATAGAGCTGCATGTCGAAAAAATCTTCTAACGTTCAGTCCAGGAGCTAGTTCCATGGACAACCCCTTGATGGTTTCTGATCCTGCTCGCCTGTCATGACTCGCGTTTAGTGGTGGACTTCGAAAAGATGTAGCCAATGGCAGCAATTAATTCATTCATGCCAGGCCGTTTTCAATAGCACATGTGTGCTATTTGTTCGTGTGCGCCCTCGGTATACCCTTTCGCAATGCCACTCATGGGCATCGCTGATCTGTTAGTTATCTATGAAGGATGTTTTATGCACCATCGCCTGCTGACTACTCTGGCTCTTGCTGTAAGTGCGATCACTGCTTTCCAGGCTCAGGCGAGTGATGATGACTCCTGCGCACCGACCTGGTCGGTCAACAAGAATCAATTCAGTGTTTGCAGCAATCTCCCTTTTCTCAGCCCCAGTAACGACAGCACCGTCAACTTGCGCCTGTTACTGGCAGACTCCGGCAAACTGCCGCTAACGCCTGCGCCCTTGAGCAAAGATGACATCGCAGAAGGTTATGGTGAGGTGCCTTTCGCCTACTATCGCCTTCAACCCGCGTCTGACACTGAGAATGAAAGTACGACATCTTCGGACACCGCAAAAAGCCAGAGCCTTGATCCATTGCTGACAAGCCTGGGAATCAAGCGCGAGCAGGCGGAGGTTGCCAGCTCGACACTGGTCGACGGTGAAGGCAGTCGTTGCCGAAGCAATAATGAACAGACGGCCGCCAACTTCATTCAGGCGCTGGTCAACACACAGGATTTATCCCCTGCTGAACGCTCTGCGCTGGGCACGAGCCGGTTGCGCATGCTCTCGGCTTGCAGTTGGGAGCGAGAGCAAGTTAAAAACATGTTGCCCGCGGATCTGCAGTCCGCTGCAGGCAAATCTTTCGCGACCTATCTGGAGGCTGCGGGGGATTTTTACAGCGGTCGGTTCCTTGAATCCACGTCTGGCTTTACGTCGCTCGCGAATAATCCCAATCCCTGGCTGAAAGACACATCGCTGTACATGATCGGCCGCAGCGAGTTGAACCTGGCTCAGGAGAAGGCCTTCGAGTACGGCGAATTGAAGCCTGACCGGGTCGATAAAGCGGCAGCTCAACGCGCCGAGGAGGCCTTCGACAAGTACCTTCAAACGCTCCCGAAAGGCACTTATTCCGCCACCGCCAAAGGGCTGCAGCGCCGTATCCACTGGCTGTTACAAGACACCAACAAGCTCGCTGCCGAGTATGAAGCGCTGTTTGCCGACATCGACAAAGTCACTCAAGCCGACAGCGCAGCTTACGATGCGCTGATTCGCGAACTGGATCTGAAGCTGATCACGCCCAACAAAGCGCCTGTCAATTCGCCACTGATCACGGCGGTCAATGACCTGATGTGGATGCGCTTGGGCATATCGAACACGTTGACCGAACCGGCACTGCTTCAGCAGAAAGACATTTTTGCTCAACAGCCCGCACTCTTCAGCTATCTGCAAGCAGCGGTCGCCTTCTACACCGAAAAAAACCCTAATCGCGCGCTGCAATTGTTACCTTCCGAGGTGCCTGACACGCTTGGCTATGTCGCGTTCAGCCAGCAAGTCTTGCGCGGCCTGGCGCTGGAGGCCATCAAGGATGACAAGACCGCACAGCAACTCTGGCTGCAATTGTTGAGCAAGGCCAAATTGCCTTTGCAGCAAGAGCAACTGCAACTCGTGTTGGCGATGAACTATGAGCGCAGCGGTCAGGTAGCCGATGCATTCCGCGCAGACTCGCCGATCAAGAACGAGAAAGTGCGGTATATCCTGCTAGCCAAATCGGCTAATGCAGATCTGCTGCGTCAACAGGTTACTCAGGGGATCAGCAAAACTGAACGCGACACCGCCCTCTTCCTGCTGCTCTATAAACAATTGATGCACGGTCAGTTCGCAGCGTTTGCCAAGGACCTGAAACAACTGCCTGATCAAGTACCTGACACCAAGCTCAGTTACAGCCTGGGCTATCAATATGATCAGGGCCAGTCACTGGCACTGTTCAAATGGAACGGTGAAAAGGCTGAGTCCGGTTACCGCTGCCCGAGCATCGCCGAGATTGCGGCGGTACTGGAGAAAGACGCACGTGACGACCAGGGTTTGATTTGCATGGGTGAGTTCATGCTGCGTAACCATCTGGACGACTCGCCACTGAATGAAAAGCTGACTGATGGCGTGCTGGGCAGCGGTCCCTCGAGTTTCCCGGGCGAGTCGTTCTCACGGCATAACGCTTACGTAACGGTCATCAACAATCCAAAGGCCAGTCACACAGACGTCGCTTATGCGCTTTACCGCGGGATTAATTGCTACGGCCCGGCGGGTATCAATAGCTGTGGCGGAGAGGATGTAGAACCCAAAGTCCGTAAATTCTGGTTCCAGGACCTCAAGAAGGAATTTGCTGATACCCGTTGGGCCAAATCCCAACAGTATTACTGGTAAATGCGCACCCTGTTATGGCTGACCCTGGTCAGCCTGCTGCAAGTTGCTACGGCATCTGCCGCAGTCAAGGCAGACGACTATGATGCGTTCTGGCTATGGGGAGGCGTGTCATCGCAAGACGTGCTCGCCAAGGCCCAAACACTGTATGTGCTGCAAGGACAAATCAGCAGTTCACGCAGTGAGCGCCATCAACGGGTGAATTTTGTCGCGCAGGGCATGCCAGTCTCCAGGCTGCCTCAGGAAGAGCTCTGGATTGTTTATCGTGCACATACCCTGCGTTGGCCGGACTCTGTCTACACGCAGTTGCTCGGACAGCTCAATCGATGGCAGCAGGCTGGTAACAACGTTGTCGGCATACAGGTCGACTTTGACGCCCGTACACGATATCTCGGCGAGTACGTGGAATTTCTGCGCGATCTACGACAGCGCCTGCCCAAAAACTATCGGCTCAGTATCACTGGCCTGATGGACTGGAGCAGTAACGCGGACACTTCAGTCATCGGCGAGCTCAAAGGCGTGATCGATGAGGTAGTGGTTCAAACGTATCAGGGCAGGCACAGCATTCCAGACTACAAAGCCTATCTGCCGCGACTGAGTCGCCTGGGGCTGCCTTTCAAAGTAGGACTGATTCAGGGCGGTGAGTGGAATGCGCCCGGTTATCTGGAGCGTAGTCCTGGTTTTTTGGGGTATGTGGTGTTTCTGCAAAACCCTCAGTGAGCACACTTACATTGCCAGATCAGGGGCGACATCGTATGCAAAGCCACATCCATCCATCCTTGAAACGCCTGGCACTGGACTGTAGTGAGTGGGTTGAACGCGCCAGGCTTGAAAGAAAACACGAGAATTTCACAGCCGCTGTCCAGGGCTACCTCGATACCGCTGGCCCACTTCACGCCAAGGCGGGACTGCATCTGGACAGCCTGGCTCATTACTATGATGTGGCCAGCTGTGACGCATTTCTTCGCGGCGACAGGCCAATGCTCAGCCGTACGCTTCAACGCGCAGCCTCCTTGAGGACACTGATGCTGCGTTGGGACGGCATGTACAGCCATATGCGTCAGGATCTGGGGAACTGGCCTAGAGAGTTTAAATACGGAATGAGGGCTGCCAGTCCGGCGATGTTTTCCTGGTGGGATCACGCCGAGATCTGTGCCCGTTTATTTATCGAAATGGCCGAGAAAGATCAGCGCATTAACACGATGCGTGAGATGCGCAGAATAAAACGCGGCACGAGCGACGCTTTCTTGATTGGTCTGTTTTCCCAGGCGTTCAACATCGAAACGGATTTCATTGCTCCAGAGCCGCTTGTACCCGGTTACCGGGCGCTGCTGGAGCACTGGCAAAGCGAAGATCAAGCCACCTTCACCACCGTCATGCAAGAGGCGGCAGACTTTCATATCAGCCGGAGCAAAGAAAATACAGACCGGAAAAGATATGAGTTTGACGCCACGCTGGATCGCTGCTTCCCCGCCGAGCTGCTTGCCGTTCAGGCCCTGCGTCGTCGAAAAGGTCTCCCCGATTTTACCGTGGGCCACCTCCTCATCGACACGCCCTGGAGTTTCGTGCAGGAGATGAAATCGGTGGAGCGCTATGCATTGGTTGATGCCGTGGAGGCCAGATTGATTCAGGACTATCCGGAATTTCGTTGAGGTCATACGCCACGAACGACGGACCTGATTAGCAGGCCATTGCAGAAGCAAAGGAAACAATCCATTGACGATACTGACTGTTGCAAGCAGTGCCTCGAAGCGCTGGAGAAATCATATGCTTCATCTGGCCTATATTTTCACAGCATCGGCGTTCCTCTGGCAGCCGCTGGGCGCACTTGCCGCGCCGACAGCACCCGCGCCTCCCTATCCTGTTCAGACGACGGATGATATTGAAAACCTGCTCAATCTTGATGAGCGCAAAATCATTCAGGAAGGCTTGATCTGGAGCGGGGTTTATACTGGCGGGATCGATGGCAACTTTGAAAAGGACACGCGTGACGCTATTGCGGTAATCCAGAAACAGTACCAACAACCCGAAACGGGTCGGCTGAGTACTAAAATAGCCGCGCGTCTTTACCAGTTAGCCCAACACTCAAGAAATAAATTCGGCTGGGAAACCTATATCGACCCGAGGACGGGCGTGACGCTTTCCTACCCGGAGATATTACTCGCAGCATCCCCCGACCCACGCACCGGAGCGATGGGCTTCGTCTCCGACGACAAGAAAATAGTGCTTCAGATGGTCAATCAGGTTGGGGTCCAATTTGACGCTATTGACGCCCTTTATAAGCAAACGACTGAAAACTCGAAGTCAAACATCACTTATAAGCAAAAGAACGAGAACATGTTTGTCAGCGCCGGGGAGCGTGGTGCTGTTAAGCACTACAGCCGTTACGAGCAACGAGGGGATGAGATTCGTGGTTATGACTTGGTATGGTTCCACGAGCGTGATACAGAGATGAAAATTCTATCCCCCTTGATTGCCAACAGTTTCGCGTTCGGCACGCTCGGGACATCAGACCCCTTTCTTAAACCTCACGGGATAAAGTTTCCTCATTACCCGTATCTGGGGGGGCTTTCTCGGGAAATAAAAAAACAAACCGCCGGCACCAAGGCTTCACCCCTCGAACAGCAAGCCCCGGTGGAAGCGACTCCCGACGGGCTTGGGCCGCGCTTTTCGTATTCTTACGAGGAGTTCACAAGTGGGAAAGCTGTAGACGCCTATCGCGTGGCACGCAAGTCTGACTTGCTGAGAAGCAACATCGCAATCACCGCGCTGGATGGGATGTTCATGACACAGCATCCTTTGCGTTATATCGCCAGACCTTGTCGCGTGGACGCGGATTACAACCCAGACGAATCTGCAGTTTTCCTGTGTTATGAGATGGTCGACTACCTTCTCCGCCAGGCTAACTCCCTCTATGTCAATGAGGATCCGGCATTCCGGCTTCAATACATCAAGGCCAGGCTGCAGCTTATTCTGCTGCATGCGACAGGCCATGCACTTATTGACCTGCTGAAACTGCCACCCCCTATGAACGTCGAAGAAGCTGTTGATCAACTGGTCGCCACCCTGATCCTGCTGGGTATGAAAAATGAGGACGATCCTGAAGAACTCACGCACATGCTGGCAATGAACGCGGCCGGATTCAAAGCCGATCCGTCAGTGCAGCCGGCTTACACCCGCGACTATTTTTCCGAAAAACACGCCTGGAATGAGGAACGTTATTCCAACGTGCTGTGCATGATTTATGGCAGCAACCCAAAGAAGTTCGCATCGATTATCGATCAGAGGCTGCTTCCGGAATCCAGAGCAGCAAGTTGCAGAGAGGATGCACCGAGGAAATATGACGCGTGGGTGGACTTCCTGTCGCCATACTTCGCGCCGCGTAATCAGAAAACCATTAATGATTCCGCCGAACCCCGCATGATTCAATAGCACACGTGTGCTATGGATAGTCGTCATCCAATCAAATACTATTTTTTGATTGGATTTACGCAATTCAATTAGCCTAATTCCGTCAGGATTTGATTAATGACTGCAAGCACACTCAAAACTGTAGCGCCCGTCGCTGTGTTTGTTTTTCTCTCCGCATGCGCAGGTGTACCGCCAAAACCCTCCAATAGTGCTGCGGCTTACGCCCCTACGCAGTGTGGAGGGGTTAAAACCGATACTGTCGCGTTCCTGACCAAAGCTTGCGACAGTCAATTGCAATCCGGTGCCCAGCCTCTGGCCTGCGGTTCTTTGCGTGAAGAGACTGCCAAAGTGATCGCTCAGGCGCAGCAGGAACCCGCTCGCATGACAGCCGCCCAGCGTGGCAATGGTTGCCGCGAAACAGTGATGGATCAGATCAGCGGCGATATGGACAAAGCCATGCAAACGTTGAACAGGTTCCAAGCTGCGCAACTTGATGAACTTATTCCGAAACAGTGCGCTCGTGTTGACTTCAGAAAGCTCGATGCACTCGGCAAACAGTGTGAAGGGCAACTGGCCGAGCCGGGAAAGATGAGTACGAAAACCGCGTGCGCAAACCTGTCGAAAGAACTCGATGTGATGGGTCCCATGCTTGACAAGGCAAAGGCACAAAACGATCGGGATCCAGAAGCGTGCAGTAACTCCGTCAAGATGATAAACGCCCACTTCGGCAAGGCTTTGAAGCCTGCGATGGAGTACGACTCCCGCAAATTTGATGAGAACCCGACATGGTGATTCGTGCGCTCAAACCTTTATTGCTTTCGAGCATAACGTTGATCAGTGCCTGCGCCTCTGTTCCAGAGCTGATGGCACGCTCCGCGTGGGAAGGCCGCAACGTACAGGATGCTTATAAAAAGTGGGGTGGACCCCATCAGATGGACCAGACTCCTGATGGCGTGTTTACCCTCGTCTGGTTTGAATCACACTGGGAAACCGATACGGTCTACAAAGGCAGCAGTGAGAACGTGAGTGGTGGTGTTCGAAACATCACCAATTATTACGCCGACGAAACGACAAATGTGGACTGCAAGATCACGCTCTACGTGGCTCCAGATCAAACCATCCTTAAAGCTGATTCCGAGGGCGGTTGCGGACGACACATGACGCCACCCGACAAGTGAATTGCCGCCGCTCTTGTTGCGCTGCGTAGCGGCCTTGCAACGATTGCTTTTCCGTCTTGCGGATCCAGGGAATTTAAGCGCCGGGCTGAGTACACTCTTGAATGTCGATAGCGTTGAAGAACTTAGAGCAGGATCGGCGTGTCTGGCTGCAGCCCCCCCCGTTTAAAAGGGGAACTGGCGCCCGCTTAAATTTAACTGCACATCAGTCCCTGGACCTTATGGGGTTGGGTAGATGCCTGGCCGGAGGCACACTGAGCATGTCCGAATCTTTGATGCCTTTGAAACAACGCTCGTCAAAGTTAGTTGTTAGCACACTCGCTATCGCGACACCTATAGTACGGATGTGCTATTGGAATTTTATCGTTTCCCCGTAAATTGCTAATAACCAACCTCTGCTATTTCTGCCGACAGCGTGATTTCGCGGCCGACATTAGAAGCCGTCGACAGTGCAGCAATTAAGGATAACTACGGAGTATGGCTACTGCATCCGTCTGGATAACAACACCTCGTAAAGCCTCAGCAGGCTTCATGGTGTCACTTGTACTTCTGGTACTGCCCGCCGGCGTCCATGCCAGCGGGCAACTGCCGCCGAGTACGCTCGAAGACCGCACGTTGCCCAGCGCTGCCGCCTGCCGTGCTTTCCTTGAGGCGACCTGGCGAATCGATCAGCAGAAAGCCGATCCGCAGCCTTTGCCCGGTGATAACGGATCGAGGCAGACGTTGATCTACTCCAACGGTGTGGTTGCCATTGATGACAAACACCTGACTTATGACGTTGAGGAAGGCTGGCAATTCCGACGGCTGCTGCGCGATATAAATATGAGTAGCATACGAACTTCCTACAGTTACGAAAGGCGAAGTTACAGGTGCGATGACGCTCATCTGACGGGCACGAGTATCAAAGGCTACGCACTGGAAGGCTATGAAGCCCTGCCTGAGAACTGAACTGAACGATGACGAACTTACTTAATCTGGCGAGCGCACTTCAGGGGCTATTCCATTGATGATAGGGACCTTAGAAACACGCTCCTCGACGAGCTGGAAAAATCGAATGCTGCACGTGGCATTCATCACGACCGTTGCAGCTTTGGGCTGGCAGCCTGCAAGTGTGTTCGCGGGTGTCGCCGCCCCCGCTAACCCCTACGCCACCCAGAATGCCGACAACACCGAAGGCTCGCTCAATTACGATGAGCGAAAGCTGATCCAGGAAGGCTTGGTCTGGGGCGGTTTTTACAACGGCTGGATCGATGGTCAGTTCGGCAAAGGCACCCGGGACGCCATTGCAACTGTTCAGCAGCAATACAAGCAACCTGGCACCGGCATGCTCAATGCCGACCTCGCCGTGCATCTGGGTGGTATGGCGCTGAATAACCGCACGAAGTATGGCTGGACGACTATCACCGAGCCCAAATCCGGCGTGACGCTGGCCTACCCTTCAAAGTTGCTCACCAGGACCACTAACCCGGAACCCAACTTCGTCAATATTGACTCCGAAGACAGAAGTGTTTCGATCCAGCTATTACGTATTGATAGGGTCAAACCCGACGCCATCGACACGTTGTATAACGACCTGACCGGCAACGGTAAATCCACCGTGACTTACTCGTTCAGAAAAGGCAGCTTGTTCATCATCGCGGGTGATCGCGGCACCGGCAAATACTACAGCCGCTATGAACAGCGTGGTGGCGAAGTCCGTGGTTATGATCTGGTCTGGAGCGGCAGCCGGGATGCAGAAATGCAGGCGATCTCGGTATTGATTTCAAACAGCTTCGAGCCCTTCGATACCCCTCGCCAAAACAGAGAGCCTGACTATTCCTACCTTGTCGGGCTGGCTCAGGCTGCGAAAAACGAGTCCGGCGGCAACCCGCCTCAGAACAACGCCAATACGCAACCACCCGCACAGCAACCTGTGCAACAACAACAACAACAACAACAACAACAACAACCCGCACAGCAGCAACCTGCCGCACAGAACGCGCAAAAAACCGATGTCTCGGACGGTAAGGGCACGCGGTTCTCCTATACGTATCAGGCGCCTCGTGATGCACGGCTGGAAGAAGCCTATCGTTTCACACGCAAGGCAGACCTGCTGGTCGGTAACGTAGAAATTGACGCCATGGACGGCATGTTCATGATGCCTCGCCCTCTGCACTATGTGGCCATGGAGTGCGGGATGGTCAATGCGTTCTACAGCCCGAAAGACTCGGCGGTATTCCTCTGCTATGAGATGGTTAACTACCTGCTGCGTCAGGCCGATGAACTGAATACGAACAACGACCCGGATTTTCCAACCGATTACGTGAAGTCCAACCTGCGGTTTATTCTGCTGCATGAAACCGGGCATGCGTTTATCGACTTGTTGAACCTGCCTTCTACCGGCCGGGAAGAAGATGCAGTCGATCAAATGGCGGCGACCATGATCCTGATGCATGTAAACCGTGATGAAACCCCAGAGCAGCTCACCCGGGTATTGTCGATGACCGCGACCTGGTTCAAAAACAATGCCTCACTGCAAAATGGCAATGCACTCCACGATGCATTCTCGGACGAGCACTCCCTGAACGAACAGCGGTATTACAACTTGCTCTGCATGGTGTATGGCCGTAATCCACAGGAATACGCCTCAATTGTTGATCGAGGGCTGCTTCCAAAGTCGAGAGCTGCGCGTTGCCCTCAGGAAACCAGCAAAATCGTCTCTTCCTGGGCCCGGTTACTGCTGCCGCACTTCGCGCCGCGTTATCAGAAAGACGCCAACGACTCAATCAATCGCCAGGATGCGCAGAGCCGGTAGTGATTTTTCAGCTACCGGTCCCGAGACTTTTACCCGTGGGATTCTATGTTTCCCTGCAAACACAAATCCGTGGGAGCGAATTCATTCGCGAAGGGGCCGGTACATCCGATGTAGCGGTATCGTCAGGAATACCGCCTTCCCGAATGAATTCGGTCCCACAGGATTTGCATAAGCTTGAGATGCTACCAACCTGCGGGAGCTGAGCTTGCTCGCGATGAACGACGACGCGGTATGGCCATAAAACCGAGTCGCCAGTATCGCGGGCAAGCCCTAATGCCAGTCAGTTAAGGAATTGACTTGTCCGTCCACCGAGAATAAAAAACGGGCTCCGTCGATCAGAGCCCGCTCCATGCCCCTTCAGAGCACTTTTCAAGAGATCATCAAACTCAATCCTGTTTCTTTT